>NZ_JADGMP010000069.1:0-7437 GCF_015549295.1 Cupriavidus sp. IK-TO18 | reverse complement strand
GTCGAGCAGTTGCTGCACGCGGTCGCGCGGCAGCAGCTTGCCGCGCGACAGGTGCTTGTTGCGCGCATCGTCACCGCCGCCCTGCGCCAGCTTTGCGACCTTCGCCTTGAGGTCGGCCACCAGTTCCCGCATCGCGTCGGCATTGGCCTTGAACGATTCCGAGCGGGCGTTCAGTTTGGTTTCCAGCGTGGGCATCGTATCGTCTCGTTGCTAGGGTCTTGGTGGGGATCCGTCCAGCCTGCGCTGCATGCGAGGGATGGAGGCCGGCCTATGTGGCGATGCTCATGGCGCTTCCTCGATCATGTCGCCATCCACATAGAGCCAGCGCGGGGTCTCGCCGGGCGCGCGCGGCTCGTGCACGAAGCGGCTGCGCTCATGCAGCCGCCAGGCGCGCCCGCCGACCTTGTAGCGCGCGACGAACTCCACTTCGGCATGGGTGTCGTCCTGCTGCGCGTGCGCCTTCACCGACAACCCGAGCCAGCGCGTGGCGGTGTCTGGCGCAAGGTCCGCCGGACAGGTAGACGGATGCCACGTCTGGCGCAGCCAGTCAGTGTCGTTCAGCACATAGGCGCTGTAGCGCGAGCGCATCAGCGCTTCCGCGTTGGGCGGCAGCGCCTCGCCGCGATGGAAGCGGCCGCAGCACGCAGCATAGTCGGCGCCGCCGCATGGGCACGGCACCGGACCGGCCTTGGGCGGGCGGCGCGCGGTCATCCCACCAGCTCCGGCAGCTCGCGCATGTCGGTGAAGAGCGTGTGTGCACCGGCTTCGCGCAGCGACGCGGCGTCGTTGCGCGCGGCGTAGCCGAACACCGTCATGCCCGCGGCCACGCCGGCGGTGACGCCGGTGGGGCTGTCTTCGATCACGGCGCACCGCGCCGGCTCGACGCCCATGGTGCGCGCCGCCAGCAGGTACACGTCGGGCGCGGGCTTGCTGCGCGCCACTTCGGTGGCGGAGAAGATATGCTCGCGCTCATCCTGCTGGAACAGCTCGACCAGCCCGGTCTTGGTCAGCTGCAGCTTGACCTTGATGCGGTCCGCGCCCGACGCCACGCACACCGGCATGCCGGTGGCGGCGATCTTGCCGATGGCGTCGCGCACATGCGCCACGGCCGCCACTTCGGCCTCGAGCACCGCGTTGCGGCGCGCCAGCCAGGTCGACAGCCAGTTCTCGGGCAGCGGCGCGCCGCGCATGCGTTCGATCATGCCCAGTTCCTCGCGCACGGCGCGGCCGAGGAACAGGCGCGTGGAGTCTTCCAGCGAGATCCCGATGCCGAGTTCGTTCAGCATCTGGTTGAGCACGCGGTTGACGATGGGCTCGCTGTCGACGAGCACGCCGTCGCAGTCGAAGATCACGCAATCGAAACGGCCGGAATGGCCCTGGGTTACTGCGGTCATGCGGGTTTCTTTTCCTTGTTGTCCAGGCGGTCGTGCCTCCTGTTGCCGGGGACGCCGGCGGCACATGGCATCATCGTACGCTTTTTAAGCCCGGGTCAGGCCAGCGCGCGCGCAATCAGGATCTTCTGGATATCGCTGGTGCCCTCGTAGATCTGGCACACGCGCACGTCGCGGTAGATGCGCTCGACCGGGAAGTCGCTGACATAGCCATAGCCGCCGAACACCTGGATCGCGTCCGAGCAGACCCGCTCCGCTATCTCGCTGGCAAAGAGCTTGGCCATCGCCGCTTCCTTCAGGCACGGGCGGCCGGCGTCGCGCAGCGCCGCCGCGTGCCACACCATCTGGCGCGCGACGTCGATGCGCGTGGCCATCTCGGCCAGGCGGAACTGCACCGCCTGGTGCTGGAACAGGGGCTGGCCGAAACTCTCGCGTTCCCTGGCGTACGCCAGCGCCGCTTCAAACGCGGCGCGCGCCATGCCGATGCTCTGCGAGGCGATGCCGATGCGCCCGCCCTCCAGCCCCGACAGCGCCATCTTGTAGCCGCCGCCCTCGTCGCCCAGCAGGTTGGCCGCCGGCACGCGGCAGTCCTCGAACAGGATCTGCGCAGTGTCCGACGAATGCTGGCCGAGCTTGTCTTCCAGCCGCGCCACAACATAGCCGGGCGTGGAAGTCGGCACGATAAACGCGCTGATGCCGCGCTTGCCGGCGGCCTTGTCGGTCACCGCCAGCACGATCGCCACGTCGGCGTTCTTGCCGCTGGTGATGAACTGCTTGACGCCGTTGAGCACGTAGTCGTCGCCGTCACGAACCGCCGTGGCGCGCAGCGCCGAGGCATCGGAGCCGACGTGCGGCTCGGTCAGGCAGAACGCGCCGAGCATCTCGCCGCGCGCCAGCGGCACCAGCCACTGCTGCTTCTGCGCCTCGCTGGCGAATGACATCAGCATGCTGCACACCGGGCAGTTGTTGACGCTGATGACGGTGGAGGTGCCGCCGTCGCCGGCCGCGATCTCTTCCAGGATCAGCGCAAGCGACAGGTAGTCCAGGCCAGCGCCGCCGTATTCTTCCGGCACGGCCACGCCATAGGCGCCCAGCGTGGCCAGTTCGCGATGCACGTCCTTGGGAAAGGTCTTGTCGCGGTCCCACTGCGCGGCCTGCGGCGCGATCACCTCCTGCGCGAACTGGCGCACGGCGTCGCGGATCATTTCCTGTTCGGGGGTCAGCAGCATATCGATGGTCGGTTGGTCGTGCGCGCCGCGATCACCAGGGGATCGGCGTGCCGTCGTAGTTGTGGAAAGTGCCGTTGTCGCGCCGCTTGACGCCGGCCAGCACCTGGCGCATGCCCTTGACGCTCTGCTGCACGGTCAGGTCGGCTTCCTGGCCGCCCATGTCAGTCTTGACCCAACCGGGGTGCAGCGCCACGCAGGTGGCATGGCGCGCGTCGAGCGAGACCGCGCGCAGCGCTGCGTTGGCGCCGGCCTTGCTGACGCGGTACAGCCAGCTGCCGTTGTGCTCCATGCCGCCGATGCTGCCCATGCGCGAGGACAGCACCGCCAGCACGCCGCCGTGGCCGGACTGTCCGGCCTCGACATAGGGCAGCACCAGCGGCAGCGCCATCATCGGGCCGAGCACGTTGACGTGCATCACCCGGTCGAAGTCCTGCGGCGTCACCGGCTGCGCGCCTTCGGTGCGCGGGCCCAGCACGCCGGCGTTGTAGATCGCCACGTCGAGCGCTTCGCCGTCGAGCTTCCAGCCCAGCCCGGCGACAGCGCCGGGATCCGACAGGTCTACCTGATGGGCTTCGGCGCCAAGCGCCTGCAGCGCGCCCACGCCTTCCAGCGTGCGTGCCGCCGCGATGACGCGCCAGCCGTCGGCGCGGTACTGGCGGACGAATTCAAGGCCGATGCCGCGGGAGGCACCGAGGATCAGGACGGTTGGCAAGGGTTGCTCCTTGGTCTGGTACCGACGGGTTCAGCAAACTGCCTCTGCATGGCTCCCCTCTCCCGCATGCGGGAGAGGGGAGAAAACAAGCGGGAAGCGAAAGCCCTTACAGGATCTCAATCCCCACCGCCGTTGCCTCACCACCACCAATACACAAGCTCGCCACCCCACGCTTGCCGCCGGTCTTGCGCAGCGCGCCGATCAGCGTGGTCATGATGCGCGCGCCCGAGGCCCCGATCGGATGCCCCAGCGCACACGCGCCGCCGTGGATATTGACCTTGTCGCGCGGGATCTTCAGATCGTGCATCGCCGCCATCGGCACCACGGCGAAGGCCTCGTTGATCTCGAACAGGTCGACGCTGTCGGTGTTCCAGTCCAGCTTGCGGTACAGCTTGGCGATGGCCTCCACAGGCGCGGTGGTGAACCAGCCCGGCGCCTGCGCATGCGTGGTGTGGCCCAGCATGCGGGCGATCGGCTGCAGGCCCAGCTTTTTCGCCGTGGAAGCGCGCATCATCACCAGCGCCGAGGCGCCGTCGTTGATCGACGACGACGATGCGGCGGTGATGGTGCCGTCCTTGGCAAAGGCGGGCTTCAGCGACGGGATCTTGTCGAGCTTGATGCGGCGCGGGCCTTCGTCGGTGTCGATCACCGTGTCGCCGCCCTTGCCCGATACCGTCACCGGCGCGATTTCCCAGCGGAAGTCGCCCTTCTCGGTGGCCTGCTGCGCGCGGCGCACGCTTTCCATCGCGAATTCGTCCTGCTGCTGGCGCGTGAAGCCATACTTGGCGGCGCAGTCCTCGCCGAAGGTGCCCATGGCGCGGCCCTTGTCATACGCGTCTTCCAGGCCGTCCAGCATCATGTGGTCGTAGATCATGCCGTGGCCGATGCGATAGCCGCCGCGGCCCTTCGGGATCAGGTACGGCGCGTTGGTCATGCTTTCCATGCCGCCGGCGACCGCGACATCGAACGAGCCGGCGATCAGGCCGTCATAGACGGTCATCGCCGCGCGCATGCCCGAGCCGCACATCTTGTTGACGGTGGTGCAGCCCACGGCCAGCGGCAGGCCCGCGCCCAGCGCGGCCTGGCGTGCCGGCGCCTGGCCCTGGCCGGCGGGCAGCACGCAGCCGAACACCACTTCTTCCACCTGCTCCGGCTTCAGGCCGGCGCGCTCTACCGCCGCGCGGATGGCGGCGGCGCCGAGCTGCGGCGCGGTCACGCTGGCAAATTCGCCCTGGAACGCAGCCATAGGCGTGCGGGCGGCTGAAACGATGACGATCTCTTCCATGTCGGGTCTCCTGGATCGGTATGGTTGCGTAAGTGGTGCCTGGTGCAGGACCAGCGCGTCAGCGGATTGACGCCTGCGGCGGATCGCCGTACTGGCGGTAGGCCACGGCCAGTTGCTCGCGCAGCTCGTCGTTGTTGCTGGCGGCCATGCCCAGGTCGCGCAGCAGGCCGTCGGACACGCCGTAGATCCAGCCGTGCACCGTGACGGCCTGGCCGCGGTCCCAGGCGTCCTGGATCACCGTGGTCTGGCAGATATTGCTGACCTGCTCGATCACGTTCAGTTCGCACAGCCGGGTATGCGCGTCTTCCTCGCGCAGCACGGTGCCGAGGTAGGCCTCATGCTTGTCGGCCACGTCGCGCACATGGCGCAGCCAGTTGTCGGCCAGGCCGATACGCTCGCGCTTGAGCGCGACCTTGACGCCGCCACAGCCGTAGTGGCCCACCACCGTGATATGGCGTACCTTGAGCACTTCCACGGCGAACTGGATCACCGACAGCGCGTTCAGGTCGCTGTGCGCGATCACGTTGGCGATATTGCGGTGGACGAACACCTCGCCCGGGGCCAGTCCCAGGATCTGGTTGGCCGGCACGCGCGAATCGGAGCAGCCGATCCACAGGTATTCCGGCGCCTGCTGGTTGGCCAGGCGGGTGAAGAAGGTTGGATCTTCCGCGTTGACGCGGTCCACCCAGTCACGGTTGTTGCGGAACAGCTGGGCGATGGCGTCATTCATGCGACTCTCCTTGCAGGGTCGGCGGCAGGCAGTTCAGAGACAGCGCCGTAGCGGTTGATGAATCGCTCGGCAGGGTGATAGGCAAAAAAGTCATGGACATGTCCGGCCAGCAGCCGGTCCTTGTGACCCTGCCACATGGCAGGGTCGAAAAAATCCGCGTGGTGCCGCAGGAACGCCGCGCGCACGCGCGCATCGCCCAGCAGGAACGTGCGGAATGTCTCGGGAAAAATATCGTGCGGACGCACCGTGTACCAGACCTCGCCCGACATCTCCTCTTCCTCGTTGCGCGGTTGCGGCACGTTGCGGATATTGCAATCGGTCAGGTACTCGATCTCGTCGTAATCGTAGAACACCACGCGCCCGTGCCGCGTGACGCCGAAGTTCTTGTACAGCATGTCGCCCGGGAAGATATTGGCGGCCATCAGTTCCTTGATGGCGTTGCCGTATTCCAGCACGCCGTGCTCGACCTGCGCGTCGGTGCCTTCCTGCAGGTAGATGTTCAGCGGCGTCATGCGGCGTTCGATATAGACGTGGCGCACCACGATTTCCTCGCCGCCGTGCTTGTCGCGCTGGTATTCGATCATCGACGGCGCGTGCTGCTCGAACTCGCGCACCAGCGCTTCATCGAAGCGCGACAGCGGGAAGGCCACGTCGGAGTACTCCAGCGTATCGGCCATGCGGCCGACGCGATCGTGCTGCTTGACCAGCTGGTACTTCGACTTCACCAGTTCGCGCGTGGTTTCCTTGGGCGCCGGGAAGAAGTCCTTGATGACCTTGAACACGTACGGGTACGACGGCAGCGTGAACACCAGCATCACCAGCCCGCGGATGCCGGGCGCGACGATGAACTTGTCCGACGAATGCTGCAGGTGATGCAGGAAATCGCGGTAGAACAGGTTCTTGCCCTGCTTCTGCAAACCCAGCGACGTGTAGATCTCCGCGCGCGGCTTGCGCGGCATGATGTCGCGCAGGAAGGTCACGTAGGCCGACGGGATCTCCATGTCGACCATGAAGTAGGAATGCGTGAACGAGAACAGGATCAGCAGCTGTTCTTTCTTCAGCAGCACCGAGTCCAGCACCAGCTTGCCCGACGGGCCGTGCACGATCGGGATCGCCAGCGGGAAGGTGCGGTCGCCGTTCAGGATGCGGCCGATGATGAAGGCCGACTTGTTGCGGTAGAACAGCGACGACAGCGTATGGATCTGGAAATTCGGCGCGGTGCGGAAGTCGCCGAAATGCTCGCCGACGGCGCGCACCACGTAGCCGATATCGCGCGCCAGGTCTTCGAACGGGCGCTCCAGCTGGAAGTTGTGCACGATGCGCTCGAAGCACGCCGCCATGCCCTCGCGGCTGCCCGGATAGTAGGCGCGGAAGGTCGGCCGCGTCGGCGATTCCTCGTTCTCGATGTACTCGGTCGAGATCGCCGGGCGCACGAAGATGAAATCGTTGTTGAAGTACGAGCGGTGCAGGATGCGCGTGCAGACCGAGTTGAAGAAGGTCTCGGCCAGTTCGGGCTGGTGGTGGTTGGTCAGCAGCCCGATGTAGTGCAGCTTGATCTGCTGCCAGATCTCGTCGTCGATGTTCTCGGCGTCGTACTCGTCTTCCAGGATGATGCTCGATTCGCGCACGCGCTCGTTATAGAAGGCGATGCGGTCGCGCTGGATCTGCTGCAGCCCGTGCCAGTCGCCGGCCTCGAACTTGAGCTTGGCCTGGTGGCTGACCTCGCGGAACAGCCGGTAGTGCTTGTCGAACCCGTCGAGCATCGTTCTCGCCACATCGAAGGCAATCTGCGAAGAGAGCAGTTTGGGGAAGTGGGACATGGGTCGACGGGGGGCGACTGCGTGACGGTCTTGCGACGGGTAGTGAGATTGTAAATGGGTTCCGGGGGAGCGCTGCGGATGTCCGGGGGCGCCGGAGGTGAATCCGGCACCCCTCCCGGCATGCCGTTACATCGTTTCCGCGAACAGCTCGCGGCCGATCAGCATGCGGCGGATCTCAGAGGTGCCGGCGCCGATCTCGTACAGCTTGGCGTCGCGCCACAGGCGCCCGGCCGGGTATTCGTTGATATAGCCGTTGCCGCCCAGGATCTG
>NZ_JADGMP010000068.1:0-1294 GCF_015549295.1 Cupriavidus sp. IK-TO18 | reverse complement strand
GGGGTAGTCTTGTTTTCGGTGCAATATACGACGGTTTGCAAACCTAACCGAGTTCTGGGTCAGCTAGCCTAAGTTCTTGATTTTCTGAGATTTGCTGTTCGCCTTTGCTTGACGTATCGTGTTTGGCCCACCGCACGGGAGGCGCACGAGATGCAAGGCTGGCAGAGCACGTACTTGGGCGCGCGGGAGGTGCCGCGTGAACTCAGCAGTTTCGAATTGCAGACGTTTTTCACATACAGCCGCGCCGAGCACGAACTAATCGCGCGACGACGGGGCTCGATGATGAAGCTGGGGCTGGCGCTGCATATCGGCTTCCTGCGCATGACTGGTTGCCCATTGAATGCGTTCGGGATCCTGCCGCCGGTCCTGCTTCGCCATCTAGCTATTGAGCTAGATATCGATACACCCGATCTAGCTTCGTTACGGGCGCTTTATGCTCGCGGCCGAACGTTATCCGACCATCAACTCTTAGCTTGCCAGACGCTCGGATTTCGCTGGATGGTGGCGCACCAGCGCCCGGCCCTTGTGCGGGCGTTGCGCGACGAAGTATCGCGTTGCGGAGATCGGGAACGACTCCTATCGTATGCCCGCCAGTGGCTGTATCAGCATCGATTGATCATCTTCCACGAGCGTGCCCTTCGAAGTCTTGTCGCGTCGGAATTGGCCGAGTTTGAGGCGCGCGCCACTGCCTCGATACACTCGACAGTCCCGCCTGCTACCTGGCGACGATGGGTAGCTGCAATGGAACAAGTACGACCAGATGGTCAACACATCCAGAACTGGCTCTGGGCTGCCCCAGCGAAGCACTCGACACGACAGTTCGCGCAAGTGCTCGAACGTATTGAATGGCTTGTCGAAATTGGCGTTGACCGCCATCCAATCGGCCTCAACGATGTTCTGGTGCGGCGCTTTGCGCATCGCCTGGCGGCTCGCTCGCCATCGTTCAGCGCACGAATCAAGGAGCCGGCACGCACCCTCGAGGTGGGCTCGTTCCTACGATATTGCCTGCTCACTGCCACTGATCAATTGATCTTCATGTTTCAGCGCCGGGTGGCAGATCTATGGCGGCAGAGTGCCGACGGTGTAACGGCTCCCGTCGACTGGGCCGCACAATACAGGCAACTGCTCGATGAGCTAACCAGCTTGAATAGCGATGCGAGTATTTCAGATACGGAGCTGCGCTCGCATCTGGCTAACCTGGTAGCCGGCAAGCGAGCTCAGCGCGTACCAAGCCGGGCATCTGCAATCAGGCAGCGGCTAATCGACGCCATTAGGCCCGTGCGCGCGTTACTAG
>NZ_JADGMP010000067.1:0-847 GCF_015549295.1 Cupriavidus sp. IK-TO18 | reverse complement strand
GACCAATCGTACCAACGTTCACGTGCGGCTTGGTCCGCTCGAACTTTTCCTTTGCCATTGCGCGACTCCTGTCTCGGTAGCGATGATGCCAGTGCGGTGGTGTTTGGTGCCCATGGGCAGGATCGAACTGCCGACCTCTCCCTTACCAAGGGAGTGCTCTACCACTGAGCCACATGGGCGAAACTAGACGTACTACTTTATGACAACAACCGCGCGACTGGAGCGGGTGAAGGGAATCGAACCCTCGTCGTAAGCTTGGAAGGCTTCTGCTCTACCATTGAGCTACACCCGCCCGGTTCTTTCCTGCTTCTTCACCGGCATTGCCGGCTGCTGTCTTGCATTCTGGTGGAGAGGGCTGGATTCGAACCAGCGTAGGCGTAAGCCAACAGATTTACAGTCTGCCCCCTTTAGCCACTCGGGCACCTCTCCGCAGAGAACTATCGATTATGGGGCTGTTCACCTCGCCTGTCAAGCACTTTCCGTTGCGGATGCTGTACTTGTTTCAGGCCAGGGAAGGCGTTCCAGCGTGGCGCTTGATGCCGCCTGATCGCTCCCACAAGCGTAGATTAGATTTCTACGTTCTCACCCTATAGGGGCTCGCAAAACGGCTCCTGGAGGCTCTGGAGCTGCCTCGTCGCGCTGTGGGGCGACACGCAATCAGCCGAGCGGAAAAGCAAAAACCCCTCGCAGCACACGCTGTCGAGGGGTTTTGCACAATAAGAGCCTGGCGATGACCTACTTTCACACGGGTAATCCGCACTATCATCGGCGCGGAGCTGTTTCACGGTCCTGTTCGGGATGGGAAGGGGTGGTTCCAGCTCGCTATGGTCACCAGGCATGAGGGGTT
>NZ_JADGMP010000066.1:0-1359 GCF_015549295.1 Cupriavidus sp. IK-TO18 | reverse complement strand
TTGATCGGCCCTAATGGCGCAGGCAAGACCACTTGCTTCAACCTGCTCACCAAGTTCCTGGAGCCGACCACCGGCACCATCGTATTCAACGGCATCGACATCACCCGCGAGAAGCCCGCGCAGATCGCGCGCCGCGGCGTGATCCGTTCGTTCCAGATCTCGGCGGTGTTCCCGCACCTGACGGTGATGGAGAACGTGCGCATCGGGCTGCAGCGACAGCTTGGCACCGCGTACCAGTTCTGGCGCAGCGAGCACTCGCTCGATGTGCTCAACGACCGCGCCATGGAGCTGCTCGAGCAGGTGGGGCTGACCGAGTTCGCGTACACGCTGACGGTGAACCTGCCGTACGGGCGCAAGCGCGCGCTGGAGATCGCCACCACGCTGGCGATGGAGCCGGAGCTGATGCTGCTCGACGAGCCCACGCAGGGCATGGGCCACGAGGACGTGGACCGCGTCACGCAGCTGATCAAGAAGGTCTCCGCCGGCCGCACCATTTTGATGGTCGAGCACAACATGAGCGTGGTCTCGTCGATCGCCGACAAGATCACCGTGCTGCAGCGGGGCGCAATCCTGGCCGAGGGGCCTTACGCCGAGGTGTCGAAGGACCCGCGCGTGATGGAGGCCTACATGGGCACGGCCGATGCCGAGCTGCAGGGCGTGCACTGAAGCGGGGGACGAGCAAATGAGTACGATCAGCACGAACAACACTCCCGCCCTCGAAATCAAGGGCCTGCAGGCCTGGTATGGCGAATCGCACATCCTGCACGGCGTCGACCTCACGGTGAACCGCGGCGAAGTGGTGACGCTGCTGGGCCGCAACGGCGCCGGGCGCACCACCACGCTGCGCGCGATCATGGGCCTGACCGGCGCGCGCAAGGGCTCGATCAAGGTCAACGGCAACGAGACCATCGGCCTGCCCACGCACAAGATCGCGCACTACGGCATCGGCTACTGCCCGGAAGAGCGCGCGATCTTCTCCAGCCTGTCGTGCGAGGAGAACCTGCTGCTGCCGCCGCAGCTCAAGGGCAAGGGTGGTGAGACGACCGCGGGCATGAGCGAGTCCGAGATCTACGACATGTTCCCCAACCTGAAGGAGCGCCGCCAGAGCCAGGGCACGCGCCTGTCGGGCGGCGAGCAGCAGATGCTGGCGGTGGCGCGCATCCTGCGCACCGGCGCCAACCTGCTGCTGCTCGATGAAATCTCGGAAGGGCTGGCACCGGTGATCGTGCAGGCGCTGGCGCGCATGATCCGGATGCTCAAGCAGAAGGGGTACACGGTGGTGATGGTGGAGCAGAACTTCCGCTTCGCCGCGCCGCTGGCCGACCGCTTCTACGTGATGGAGCACGGCAGCATCGTCGA
>NZ_JADGMP010000065.1:0-1381 GCF_015549295.1 Cupriavidus sp. IK-TO18 | reverse complement strand
CCGCCGCGCAGCGCGGTCTCCGACGCATTGGCCGCCAGCCCGCTGGCCTGGCGCGCGTTATCCGCGTTCTGGCGCACGGTGCTGGTCAGCTCTTCCATGCTGGAGGCGGTCTCTTCCAGCGACGCGGCCTGCTGCTCGGTGCGTTGCGACAGGTCGTTGTTGCCGGCCGCAATTTCACGCGAGGCGGTGCCGATCGATTCGGCCGATTCCTTGAAATCGCGGACCATGTGCGACAGCTGCTGCTGCATCTGCTGCATGGCATAGACCAGGCTGCTCTTGTCGCCGGCGCGCGTAGCCACCGGCGCGGAGAAGTCGCCGTCGGCGATGCGCTTCGCGATCTCGGCCGCGTAGCCCGGCTCGCCGCCGAGCTGGCGCGACAGCCCGCGTGCCAGGAGCACGCCCAGCAGCACCGAGAGCGCCAGGCCGCCCAGCACCAGGCCCAGCATCCACAGCCGCGTCGCGTCATACACGCTTTGCGCCTCTTCCATGTTGCCGCGGGCGCGGTCGTCGCGGCGCTTGACCATCCTGGCCATCACGGCTTCCAGCGCATGGCTGTCCTTGAGCAGGTCGGTGCTCTCGGTGAACACCTGGCTCTCGAACTGCGAGGTATCGAGCGGCTGCTTGCTGACCAGCTCGACGTACTTCTCCATGCGCGCCCGGAAGGCCGGCGCCAGGTCGTGGTACTGCTTGACCAGCGCCTGCGACTCGGCGGTCGACGAGAAGGCGCCTGCCACGCTGCGGATGCGCTCGTCCATCACGCCCAGCGACTTGGCGATCTGCTCCTTCTCGGTGGCGCGCTCGCCCATGGTCGACGCGGACAGCAGGCCGATCTGCGAGCGGCTGGCGTAGACCAGGTTGATGTTGGCGTCCTGCACGGCCTTGAGCGCCTGCAGGTCGCCGTGATAGATCCTGCCGGTCCAGTCGGCCATGCGCCCCATGTTGACGACGCCCAACAGGCCCATGACGGCACCGATCACCGCGACGACCAGGAATCCGGCAACCAGCCTGGTCGTGACGCGCAATTGATTGAACCACTGCATAGCAACTCCCCCTTGTGACCCTTGTTACTGAACTTCGCACTAAGCCTGTGCCATGGACCGGGCCGCCGCTTCGCGCTGCGCGGCCGGCAGGCGTTGCGGGCGCCGTTGTGGACGAACCTCGGCCTGCATGCTGACGCGGAAGGTGGCAACCGCATCGCGCAGCCGCAAAGCCTGCTCTTCCAGCGAGCCCGCTGCTGCTGCGGCCTGCTCGACCAGCGCGGCGTTCTGCTGCGTGCCTTCATCCATCTGCGCCACGGCCTGGTTGACCTGCTCGATGCCGGCGCTCTGCTCGGCCGAGGCCGCGCTGATCTCGCCCATGATGTCGGTCACGCGCTTCACCG
>NZ_JADGMP010000064.1:0-4751 GCF_015549295.1 Cupriavidus sp. IK-TO18 | reverse complement strand
CCTGCCTAAGCGCTACACCGTCCGGTTCCTCAGAAAGGACCTTAACTGAACGGCATTACGGCGATCGCCGGCCTTTTGTCGCTTCATGTGAGCGGCCCCTGCGGAGCCAGCCCATGGGCGCGCTCTTACTCGGCGCGCACGCCTTCCACCTGGATGGCGAGCTTGACTTCGGGCTTGAAGCCCATCTTCACGCCGTAGTCCAGGCCGAAATCGGCGCGGTTGAACTCGCCCACGGCGTCGGCGCCGCAGGCTTCGCGCTTGAGCATCGGGTGCTGGATGCACTTGAACTCGCGGATTTCCAGCTTGACCGGCTTGGACACGCCGCGCAGCGTCAGCACGCCGTCGACTTCGGTCGGCACGTCGCCCTTGAACTTGCTGAACTTGCCCTTGTAGGTCGCCTCGGGGAAGGCTTCCACGTTGAACATGTCCGGGCCCTTGGCGTGCTGGTTCAGCTTGGCATTGCCGAAATCGATCGAGGACGGATCGATCTTGACCTCGACGGTACCGGCCTTGGCGGCACGATCCAGCGTGACGGTGCCGCTGGACTTGTCGAACTTGCCGCGCCACGTCGACAGGCCGCCCAGGTGGTCGGCCTCGAAGCTCGGGTAGGTATGGGTCGGATCGAGGTTGTACGTCACGGTATTGGCCGAAGCCACGCCGAAGGCGGCGGTTGCGGAAATGGCCGCGACGGCGGCAACGACGGAACGCAGTTTCATGGGATCTCCCGACAAAATCAGGTTAAACAGGTTAAGCGGAACGTTCTTGATTATTAACGTCCTGGTACGTCAGCGGATTGCCGGCCTTACTTCCTGGCCTGCACGATACGGAACTTGATCTGGACATCGTCGGCCACCACCGACGTGTCCTTCCACTCGCCGTCGCCGATATTGAAGACGGTGCGCTTGATCGGCAGCGCGCCCTCGAACACCTGGCTGGCGCCTTCCTGGCGGTAGGTGGCCGGCACCACCACGTCGACGGTCTTGCCCTTGATGGTCAGCTTGCCGGCGACGTCGTACTTGCCCGGCGTGCCGTTCTTGATGCTGGTGGACTGGAACACGGCCTTGGGGTATTTGGCCGCGTCGAACCAGTCCTTGCCCTTCACTTCCTTGGTGGTCTCGGCATCGCCGATCTCGAAGCTGGCGACGTCGATCTCGACCTTGGCCGACGAGGTGGCCAGCTTGGCGGGATCGAAACTGACCTGCGCGTCGAACTTCCTGAACTTGCCTTCCATCGGCACGCCGATCTGGCGCGCCACGGCGGTCACCGAGCTCTTGGCCGCGTCGACCTGGGCCCAGGCCAGGTTGGCGGCGATGCCGGCGGCGGCCAGCACGGCTGCCACGGTGGCGTTGAGGGCCAGCGAGCCGCGGCGGGAATGGCGATTCATCTTCAATGACTCCTGTCAGGTTCGGGGTTTGGCGCAAGGCGCCGCGGTAACGGTAATGTCAGCGCAGAAGTTCAGCGCAAGAACGGCAGCATCCGGCCCAGCGTGCCGTCGCGGTCGACGAACTGGTGCTTCACCGCCGCCGCCGCATGGACAACGACCACGGCGGCCATCAGATAGTTCAGCCAGGCATGCGCAAACTTGAGCACTTCCTTCAGTTCGTCGTTCTTCTCGATCAGCACCGGCATCTTCCACAGGCCGAGGTAGACCACCGGCACGCCAGCCGCCAAGCTGTAGAGATAGCCGCTGATGGGAACGATCACGATCAGCAGGTACAGCAGGTGATGCGCGCCGGCTGCGGCCCTGGCCTGCCACACGGGCGTGCCCGGCGCGACCGGCGGCGCCGCGTGCGTGGCGCGCCACAGCACGCGCAGCAGCGCCACGGCAAAGATCGTCACGCCCAGCCACTTGTGCCACGAATACAGCTTCAGCTTGGTCGGCGTCAGCCCCGGGATGCCGGTCATGTACAGGCCGAGCCCGAACGCGCCGAAGATCGCCAGGGCGACGATCCAGTGCAGCGCGATGGCGGTGGCACCGTAGCCGGCCGGGGCATTGGCGGTAGAACGCATCTGTTTCCTCTCGCCCGTGGTCATGGGCATTTCACAAATTTGGGGACGCACCCAGCAATTGGATCCGCCGGGCCGCTGAAGATTCTCGCATTATTGCGGCGGGAAGTGCGCCCATGCAGGACAGTCCTTCATTAAGTTATTCAAATGCTTTGAAGTGTCATTCTGCCGCATACGCCACAACGCCGCAGGCGGCCGGCCAGTTGGCGCAACCCGTTGCCACAAAAACAAAAAAGCCATCCTGCGGATGGCTTTTTCGGCTATGCCGACCCAGCGGCCGGCAGATGTGCCTTTAGATGCGCTCGGCCAGCGAAACCGCCTTGCCGATGTAGCTGCCGGGCGTCATGTCGAGCAGCAGCTTCTTGGCATCGTCCGGGATGGCCAGGCCATTGATGAAGGTCTGCAGCGCCTCGCGCGAGATGCCCTTGCCGCGGGTCAGCTCCTTGAGCTGCTCGTACGGGTTGGGCACGCCGAAGCGGCGCATCACGGTCTGCACCGGCTCGGCCAGCACTTCCCAGCAATTGTCGAGGTCTTCGTCCAGGCGCTCGGGGTTGGTTTCCAGCTTGCCCAGGCCGCGCAGGCAGGCCTCGTAGGCCAGCAGGCTGTAGCCGAAGGCCACGCCGATGTTGCGCAGTACGGTCGAATCGGTCAGGTCGCGCTGCCAGCGCGACACCGGCAGCTTTTCCGACAGGTGGCGCAGCACCGCGTTGGCCAGGCCGACGTTGCCTTCCGAGTTCTCGAAATCGATCGGGTTGACCTTGTGCGGCATGGTCGACGAGCCGATTTCGCCGGCCTTCGTCTTCTGCTTGAAGTAGCCCAGCGAGATGTAGCCCCAGATGTCGCGGTTCAGGTCGAGCAGGATGGTGTTGGCGCGGGCGACCGCGTCGAACAGCTCGGCCATGTAGTCGTGCGGCTCGATCTGGATGGTGTACGGGTTGAAGGCGAGGCCCAGGCGGGTCTCGATCACCTGCTTCGAGAACGCTTCCCAGTCGAACGCCGGATACGCCGACAGGTGCGCGTTGTAGTTGCCCACCGCGCCGTTCATCTTGCCCAGCAGCTCGACCTGCTCGATGCGCTGGATCGCGCGCGCCAGGCGCGCGGCCACGTTGGCCATTTCCTTGCCCAGCGTGGTCGGGCTGGCCGGCTGGCCGTGGGTGCGCGACAGCATCGGCTGGGTGGCATTGAGCCTGGCCAGCTCCACCAGGCGGGCGTGCACGCGCTTGAGCGCCGGCACGATGACACCGTCGCGGGCGCCCTTGAGCATCATGCCGTGCGAGGTGTTGTTGATGTCTTCCGAGGTGCAGGCGAAGTGGATGAACTCGCTGGCCGCTTCCAGTTCGGCATTGCCCTTGACCTGCTCCTTGAGCCAGTACTCGACGGCCTTCACGTCATGGTTGGTGACGGCTTCGATTTCCTTGATGCGGGCGGCATCGGCTTCAGAGAACTTGTCCACCAGCGCCAGCAGCGCGGCTTCGGAGGCGGCGGAGAACTTCGGCATGTCGGGCAGGCCGGTCTGGGCCAGCGCGATCAGCCAGTGCACCTCGACCTTGACGCGGTTGCGCATGAAGGCCGCCTCGGACAGCCATTCGCGCAGCGCGTCGGCCTTGGCGGCGTAGCGGCCATCGATCGGGGAAAGAGCGGTGAGCGGCGAAAGCGAAGAGGTGGTCATGCTGGAAACCGGGGAAAGGAAGGAAATAGGGGACGTACGGTGCGCGCCGCGGGGGCTGGCGCGAAATCAGCGTCGGATGGGCGGAGGCGCCTGAAGCGCCGGCAACAAGGGCGAAGCGCCCGATGCGCCGCACCGGCACCCGGCGCTGCGCAACGCGGGATTTTACCACCCCTGCCCCGGCTCCGGGGCAGCGGTCCAGTGCGCCCGCGGGGCATCGGTGCGCGACCCCGCATTCGTCCGGTACCGCAGGTATACTCGCGCACGCCGTTCCAGTAGCCTGTTATGAAGTGCATCGGGCAGCAGCGCACCCCGGCGCCGTTGCCACGCGGCAGGCGATGCACTTCATAACAAGCTCAAGGGGAGAACATGAAGCTGTATGCGTCCCATACCAGTCCCTACGCGCGCAAGGTGCGCGTGGTGATGGCGGAAAAGAAGATCGACTACCAGCTGGTTGAAGAGGACGTCTGGTCGCCGGAATCGAAGATCGTCCAGTACAACCCGCTGGGTAAGGTGCCTTGCCTGGTGATGGAAGACGGCAGTGCCATCTACGATTCGCGCGTGATCGTCGAGTATGTCGACACGCTGACGCCGGTCAGCCGGATGATCCCGCAGGGCGGGCGCGAGCGGCTGGAAGTGCGCTGCTGGGAAGCGCTGGCCGACGGCCTGCTCGACGCGGCCCTGCTGGCTCGCCTGGAAGTGACGCAGCGCGAGCCGCACGAGCGCAGCGAGCGCTGGGTCAAGCGCCAGCTCGGCAAGATCGACACGGCGCTGGCCGCCATGGCCCAGGGCCTGGCCGACCGCCCGTTCTGCACCGGCACGCACTATTCGCTGGCCGACGTCGCGGTAGGCTGCGCGCTGTCCTACCTGGATTTCCGCTTCCCCGACATCGCCTGGCGCGAGCGCCATCCCAATCTGGCGGCGCTGGAAGAAAAGCTGTCGAAGCGGCAGTCGTTCATCGATACCGCGCCGCCGCGCGGCTGAAACCCGCCTGCCTCAATAAAAAACACCCGCACGCAGTAATGCCGTTCAGTTAAGGTCCTTTCTGAGGAACCGGACGGTGTAGCGCTTAGGCAGG
>NZ_JADGMP010000063.1:0-1471 GCF_015549295.1 Cupriavidus sp. IK-TO18 | reverse complement strand
TACATGCGGAACACGCCGAATTTCATGTCCTCGATCGGCGCGTTCAGGCTGGCCGACAGGCCCAGCCCCAGCACCGTGCGCGTCTGCGCGGGATCGATCACGCCGTCGTCCCACAGCCGCGCGCTGGCGTAGTACGGGTGGCCCTGGTGCTCGTACTGGTCGCGGATCGGCTGCTTGAACGCATCCTCTTCCTCCGCGCTCCACTTGCCGCCTTTCGCTTCGATACCATCGCGGCGCACCGTCGCCAGCACGCTCGCCGCCTGCTCGCCGCCCATCACCGAGATGCGCGCGTTCGGCCACATCCACAGGAAGCGCGGCGAATAGGCACGCCCGCACATGCCGTAGTTGCCGGCCCCGAACGAGCCGCCGATGATCACCGTGAACTTGGGCACCTGCGCCGTCGCCACCGCGGTCACCATCTTGGCGCCATTGCGGGCGATGCCTTCGTTCTCGTACTTGCGCCCCACCATGAAGCCGGTGATGTTCTGCAGGAACACCAGCGGGATCTTGCGCTGGCAGCACAACTCGATAAAGTGCGCGCCCTTCAGCGCCGACTCCGAGAACAGGATGCCGTTGTTGGCGACGATGCCGACCGGGTAGCCCCAGATGCGCGCAAAGCCGCACACCAGCGTGGTGCCGTAGCGCGCCTTGAATTCGTCGAACTCGGAGCCGTCGACGATGCGCGCGATTACCTCGCGCACGTCATAGGGCTTGCGCGTGTCGGTGGGGATCACGCCATACAGTTCTTCCACCGCGTACAGCGGCTCGACCGGCTCGTGCAGGCGGATCTGGTCCGGCTTGCGGCGGTTCAGGTGCTGCACGATATTGCGCGCCAGGCTCAGCGCGTGGTGGTCGTTCTGCGCGAAGTAGTCGGCCACGCCGGACAGGCGCGTATGCACGTCGGCGCCGCCCAGGTCCTCGGCGCTCACCTCCTCGCCGGTGGCGGCCTTCACCAGCGGCGGGCCGCCCAGGAAGATAGTGCCCTGGTTCTTGACGATGATCGACTCGTCGCTCATCGCCGGCACGTACGCGCCGCCGGCGGTGCACGAGCCCATCACCACCGCGATCTGCGGGATGCCCTGCTTGGACAGGTTGGCCTGGTTGTAGAAGATGCGGCCGAAGTGGTCGCGGTCGGGGAACACGTCGTCCTGGTTGGGCAGGTTGGCGCCGCCGGAATCGACCAGGTAGATGCACGGCAGGTTGTTCTGCTCGGCGATCTCCTGCGCGCGCACATGCTTCTTGACCGTCATCGGATAATACGTGCCGCCCTTGACGGTGGCGTCGTTGCAGACGATCACGCACTCCTGCCCGGCCACGCGGCCGATACCGGTGATGATGCCCGCGCCCGGCGCGGCATCGTCATACATGTCGTAGGCGGCAAGCTGCGACAGCTCCAGGAACGGCGTGCCCGGGTCGAGCAGTTGCTGCACGCGGTCGCGCGGCAGCAGCTTGCCGCGCGACAGGTGCTTGT
>NZ_JADGMP010000062.1:0-2567 GCF_015549295.1 Cupriavidus sp. IK-TO18 | reverse complement strand
GTCTCTTCCGGCGCAGCTTCCGGGGCGGCAGTTTCGGTGAGCGCTTTCGGCTTCCGACCTCGCTTCGGGGCCCGCCTCTCTTCCGGCGCAGCTTCCGGGGCTGGGGCGTAACGCGGTGCTACCGGGGCGGCCGTTTCGGTCAGTTCGTCCTGGGCCGGCGCTACCATCGGTTCGTCCGTGGCCAGGACTTCAACCGCAGCTTCGGCCACGGCTTCAGTGGTCGCTTCCGAGGGCATGGCTTCAATGGGCGCTTCCGGCGCGTCAGATTCAGTCAACGCTTCCGAGGCGGCAGCTTCCCTCGATTCTTCTGGTGCCACGTCTTCCGTTGAAGCGTCCGGGGCTGCGTAAGACCGCCGGCGCTGATATGACACGGTCGTCGTCGGGCCGCTATCCCGGCTTGTCGACCAGAAGTCCAAGCGTTTGGCCTGAGTGTCAACGCTGCCACTACCGACGCCTGCACCACTGGCTTCACCCATGACGGGATCCGCGTCGCGCATCGCCTCAGCGATGGGAAACTCCATCTGACCAAGTCCGTCCGTCGCATTGCTCGCGACAAGGGGTTCAACTTCTTGCTCTGAAGCCAATTTGTTCTCCTTCATTGAAGCCACTGCACGTGCAGACGCTTCCTAATCCCATGGACGGTGAGACCTTGTCTCTTGCGTGTCGTTCGCTTCTCGCCTGCGCCAAGCCTTCCTTACGAATTCTCGCGCCCAGCCCTCGTCACATCCGCCATTAGACAGAGGGCCGAATGCATCGGTGGGACTATTCAACCCGGTAAAATTCCTTGCTCTGCTCCGCATTGACCGCCCGCTGCAGCCAGTCGGGCACGCCTCGGCGCGCAGCGTGGTCAGCTCGCCGGTAGCGGCCTCGTTGGCCGCCTGCCGGATGGTCTGCACCGCCCCGGCGGCGATGTCCTTCAACGCCTGCGGCAGGTCGGAGACCGCGCCAATCCGGCGGCTGACTACGCGGCAAGGCGTTGGCGAGGCTGTACCCCTGCCGGCAGTGCATGTTTGCAGCTTTGACGTCGTACGCGATCAAGGCGCTGTATGGCGCCAAGTGGTACCTGTGGCACGGCTGCCCCCATCCGGCGTTGCGCCGCCTGGAAAACCTGAGCTGGGATCTGGACCCTGAGCCAGTCCCTGCAACGACTAAATCTCCTTCGGGGTCTGGACCACCCGGATCGCCTCCACAGCTAGACCATGCGACCACCCGGGCACATTGATGTAATAGCGCACCGCCTTGCCCGCACCGTGGCTCCGCAATTGCCCGCCCGTGACCATCTCCGATAGATCGCGAGTGGCCGTGGCCTTTGAGACCCCCGTCATTTTCATGTACTTCTCAGCGTTCAGCCCGCCCAAGAAGCCACCGTCTCCGTCGTCGAGCAGGCGCTGAAGCACCTTGCGCTGCCGCTCATGAAGATCGCTGCCCTCGTGCTTCTCCCAGAAGCGCCTTTTCTCAATCGCCTGGTCGATGACCAGGCTCGCGGCATGACAGGCGGCCGTACTTTGGCGCGCAAACCACTGCACCCATGCTGTAACGTCCGTTTCGCCGCGCTGAGCATGGTTCAGAGCGTCGTAGTACGCCGAGCGTGAGGTCAGGAACTGCCGCGACAGACTGTACAGGCGCACCGGCTGTCTCAGATGCTGAGCCATGGCCATGTCGACAATAGCCCGACCAATGCGGCCGTTGCCGTCCTCAAACGGGTGGATGCTCTCGAACCACAGGTGCGCGATGGCGGCGCGGGCGAAGCCATCGACGGGCTTGCGACTTGCGGGCAACGCCGAGGGCTGTGCGGGCGAGGTCTCGGCGAACCAGTTAAGGAAGCGTTTCATCTGAGCCGGCACGTCCTTTGAAGGCGGCGCCTCGTAATGCACCACCTCGCGGCCCGGCTGACCGCTCACGATCTGCATTGGATCGGCATGGTCACGATAGCGACCGACGGCGATTCGATGGATGCCTGAAGTGCCACCAGGGAATAACGCAGATTGCCAGCGGCACAGACGGTCTTCGTCCAAGGGCATATCAATGGCTGTCGTTGCGTCACTGATGACGTCCACCAGGCCGTCGACACTTCGGTTAATGGGCCCGGACGTCGCCAATCCGAGTCGCCTCATGACCGACGAGCGAACGGCATCGAGCGAGAGCCGTTCACCCTCAATGGCAGCCGTGGCGAGCACCTCATCGGACAGCGCGTCGAGGGCTACCTGGCTGGTACTGCCAAGGCCGATGGCAATGGCCTTGCCTTCCAAGACCCCGTGCAACCGGTAGGCCTCCGCCAAATCGGGCGCGGCCATCTCGGCGTCATAGGCGAGAGCCCCAGCGGGCCAATCTGCGCGACGCCAAATCCAAGGCGAGATTGGTTTCATGAGCCGTATTTTGCCATATACGCCTCAAATGTTGAGCCGATTTTGAGGGTTTTCGGATCACGCGAGGTACTCTGCAGGTGAGCCTGATCCACAAACCGGAAAGATGGGTGCATAGAGGGACGCTTTTTAATATCGCCATCCCTCCTAGTGATGGGCGGTGGCGCTGGACTGCGTCGTGGCGGCTGTGGTCGCCAGCGCGAC
>NZ_JADGMP010000061.1:0-1872 GCF_015549295.1 Cupriavidus sp. IK-TO18 | reverse complement strand
ACCCTCATCGGCCATACCAACCTGGCCAGCATGGTGGCGGCCGACGCCTCGGCGCTCTATGCGCGCAACGTGCTGGATTTCCTCAAGCTTGTCGTCGACAAGGATGGCCAGTTCACGCTCAACCTCGAAGACGACATCGTCGCCGCCTGCCTGATGTGCCGGGACGGCCAGGTCGTGCGCGAGGCTGCGTAATGCCCGCGGGCGCCGCGCGCGAGGAAATCAAGAAGGTTTGAGTCTGCGCCCCTCTCCCGCAAGAGGGAGAGGGGGCACGCAACGGTCTTCCAGAGCCACTGGCCCTTGACGTGCCCTGACCGTAATACTGCAAAGAACAACATAGCGACACGCAGCATCCCGGTTTCAAAGCAAAGGAGGAGAAGTCGATGGAGATGGTGAACCACACGGTGATCAACCTGATCATCTTCGTGCTGGCAATCTACGTGGGCTACCACGTGGTCTGGACGGTCACGCCAGCCCTGCATACGCCGCTGATGGCGGTAACCAACGCAATCTCGGCCATCATCATCGTCGGCGCGATGCTCGCCGCGGGCCTGACCGAAGGCGCCACGGGCCGCATCATGGGCACGCTGGCGGTGGCACTGGCCGCGGTCAACGTGTTCGGCGGCTTCCTGGTCACCCAGCGCATGCTGGAAATGTTCAAGAAGAAGGAGCCGAAGGCCAAGGCGGCCGAACCCAAGCAGGCACTGGCCAGGGAGGGCGCGTAATGGCAGCCGGCCTCGTCAGCATGAACCTCGTCACCCTGCTCTACCTGGTGGCCTCGGTCTGCTTTATCCAGGCGCTCAAGGGGCTGTCGCACCCGGCCTCGGCGCGCAAGGGCAATGCCTTCGGCATGATCGGCATGGCGATCGCGGTGGTCACCACGCTGGTCCTGATCATCAAGCTCAAGAATGAGTTCCTGGCGGCCGGCACGGCGCAGTCGTCGGTGGGCTCCGGCCTGGCGCTGATCTTCGGCGCGCTGGTGGTGGGCGGCGGCATCGGCGCCTACGTGGCGCGCAAGGTGCAGATGACCAAGATGCCCGAACTGGTCGCGGCGATGCACTCGCTGATCGGTCTCGCGGCGGTGTTCATCGCGGTGGCCGCGGTGGCCGAGCCGGCCGCGTTTGGCATCACGCCGGCAGGCTCGCACCTGATCCCGCTGGGCAACCGCATCGAGCTCTTCATCGGCTGCTTCGTCGGCGCCATCACCTTCTCCGGTTCGGTGATCGCCTTCGGCAAGCTGGCCGGGCGCTACAAGTTCCGCCTGTTCCAGGGCGCGCCGGTGGTGTTCGCCGGCCAGCACTGGCTGAACCTGCTGCTGGCGGTGGCGATGGTCGGCTTCGGCGTGATCTTCTTCATGTCGCAGGACTGGCTGCCGTTCCTGATCATGCTGGCGATCGCGTTCGTGCTGGGCGTGCTGATCATCATCCCGATCGGCGGCGCCGACATGCCGGTGGTGGTGTCGATGTTGAACTCGTACTCGGGCTGGGCGGCGGCGGGCATCGGCTTCTCGCTGAACAACCCGATGCTGATCATCGCCGGCTCGCTGGTGGGCTCAAGCGGTGCCATCCTCTCGTACATCATGTGCCGCGCGATGAACCGCTCGTTCTTCAACGTGATCCTGGGCGGCTTCGGCGGCGATGCGTCGGCTGGCGCGTCCGCCGGCGCGCAGGCGCAGCGCAACGTGAAGTCCGGCTCGGCCGACGATGCCGCCTTCCTGATGGGCAACGCCGAGACCGTGATCATCGTCCCCGGCTATGGCCTGGCGGTGGCGCGCGCGCAGCACGCGCTGAAGGAACTGACCGAAAAGCTGGCCGAAAAGGGCGTGACCGTGAAGTACGCGATCCACCCGGTGGCGGGCCGCATGCCCGGCCACAT
>NZ_JADGMP010000060.1:0-2548 GCF_015549295.1 Cupriavidus sp. IK-TO18 | reverse complement strand
CCTTGTTTACAACCCCTGCAAAGAAAAATGCCGTTCAGACTTAACTGAACGGCATTACCCCGCACGCAGTGGGTGTTTTTTATTCGGCCGACGGCAGCGCCTACTGGATGATGCCGCCGCCCAGGCACACCTCGCCGTCATACAGCACCGCCGACTGCCCCGGCGTGACGGCCCATTGCGCCTCGGCAAACCCCAGCTGCAGCGTGTCGCCGTCCGCCGCCTGCACGGTGCAGGCGGCATCGCTCTGGCGATAGCGGGTCTTGGCCGCCATCGCCGCGCCCGCCGCCGGTGCCTCGCCCGCCACCCACGACAAGTCCGACGCGGTCAGCACCGGCGTCAGCAGCCACGGGTGGTCGTGGCCCTGCACCACGTACAGCGTGTTATTCGCCATATCCTTGCGTGCCACGTACCAGGCATCGCCGTTGCCGTCGCGGCTGCCGCCCAGGCCAATGCCCTTGCGCTGGCCCAGCGTATAGAACGCCAGCCCGATATGCTCGCCCACGACCTTGCCCTCGGGCGTCTTCATCGGGCCCGGTTTGGTCGGCAGGTAGCGGTTCAGGAAATCGCGGAACGGCCGCTCGCCGATAAAGCAGATGCCCGTCGAGTCCTTCTTTTTCGCGTTCGGCAGGCCGATCTCGGCGGCGATCTCGCGCACGCGGGTCTTGGGGATCTCGCCCAGCGGGAACAGCGTGCGCGACAGCTGCGCCTGGTTCAGCCGGTGCAGGAAATAGCTCTGGTCCTTGGTGTGGTCGAGTGCCTTGAGCAGCTCGAAGCGCCCTGCCGCGTTCTGGCGCACGCGCGCGTAGTGGCCGGTGGCGATGGTCTCGGCGCCGAGCGTCATCGCATGGTCGAGGAAGGCCTTGAACTTGATCTCGGCATTGCACAGCACATCGGGGTTGGGCGTGCGGCCGGCCGAGTACTCGCGCAGGAAATCGGCAAAGACGCGGTCCTTGTACTCGGCGGCAAAGTTGACCGCCTCGACGTCGACGCCGATCAGGTCGGCCACCGACACCACGTCCAGCCAGTCCTGGCGCGTGGAGCAGTACTCGCTGTCGTCATCGTCTTCCCAGTTCTTCATGAACAGGCCGATGACCTCGTAGCCCTGCTGCTTGAGCAGCCACGCGGTCACTGACGAATCGACCCCGCCCGACATGCCCACGACCACGCGCTTCCCGTTCGCGCTTCCGTTGCCGTTCGCGCTCACAGCTGTGCTCCCATGGACAACGCCGAAGGGTGCGTGTACAGCGCGTCCAGCGCGAAGCGCTTGCCGGCCAGGTAGTCGTCGATGCAGGCCATCACCAGCGGCGAGCGGTGGCGTTCCGGGCAGGCGCGGATCTCGTCGGCGCTCATCCACACGGTGCGGACGATGCCGGTGTCGAGCTGTCGGCCGGCGTCGAGCGAGCCCAGGTCGCCGGTAAAGGCAAAGCGCACGTATGTGACATCCGTACCGGTGCGCGACGACAGCGAGCGGCCCATGTAGCAGCCGAGCAACGCGCGCGGCTCGAAGGTGTGCGCGGTTTCTTCCAGGGTTTCGCGGATGACGGCGCGGATCAGGCTCTCGCCCGGATCCAGGTGGCCGGCCGGCTGGTTCAGGCGCAGCCCGTCCGCAGTTTCCTCTTCGACCAGCAGGAAACGTCCGCCACGCTCGATCACGGCGGCAACGGTCACGCTGGCATTCCAATCACGTGGCATGATGCTCAATTTTTAGGCAATCTCGCATTCTACCGGTTGCCGGGCCATCGTGCAGCGCCATGGGCTTGCCGGCCGCCCAGCGCTGCGTAACTGTTCGGAACTGTCCGGAAATCCGGCACCGCAGTGCAGCAATAACCGACCGCGCGGTCACACCATAGCGCGTCAGATTGCTGTAAGCTGCGAAAAAATTGTGCGCTGCGGCCAAACCGGCACGGCGAGCAACGGGCCAGACGTCGGTCCGACCAACCAGATTACGACGCCAGCTAAAGGAGAAATCGACGATGTACATCGGCATCCCGCAGGAGACGCGGGCAGGCGAAACTCGCGTCGCCGCCACCCCCGAGACGGTCAAGAAATACGTCGCCCAGGGCCACAAGGTGGTCGTGCAGGCCGGCGCCGGCGTTCGCGCCAGCCAGCCCGACGGCGCGTATGAAGCGGTCGGCGCCACCATCGGCACCGCTGCCGAAGCGCTGGGGGCACAGCTGGTGCTCAAGGTGCGCGCGCCCGACGACGCGGAACTGGCACAGATGAAGCCGGGGGCCGTACTGGTGGGCATGCTCAATCCCTTCGATGCCGAGAACAACGCGCGCATGGCGGCAGCCAGCGTGATCGCGTTCGCACTCGAGGCCGCGCCGCGCACCACGCGCGCGCAGAGCATGGACGTGCTGTCGTCGCAGGCCAACATCGCCGGCTACAAGGCCGTGCTGGTGGCCGCGCACCATTACCAGCGCTTCATGCCGATGCTGATGACCGCCGCCGGCACCGTCAAGGCCGCGCGGGTGCTGATCCTGGGCGCCGGCGTCGCCGGCCTGCAGGCGATCGCGACCGCCAAGCGCCTGGGCGCGGTGATCGAAGC